>NZ_UGSI01000001.1:5175000-5182442 GCF_900454495.1 Paenibacillus macerans | reverse complement strand
GAAAAAGGGCTGGCAACGGAGATTGATCCGGTTAATCCGGACTATAAAATGCTCATCGGTGAAGTGGTCACGGAAAGCATAAAGCTGGAAATCCAGATGTTTAATAAGCTTTTGCTTGTTTTAAAAACTCGCCTTTCTTCCCCCACGTTGTAATTTACCGAAAAAGGTGACGCAAATCACGGCAAGCGGATGCTCCTTTTTTCATCATAGGACTTAAGGGTTTTTGCCCGATGTTTCCTATTTCAAAATAAAGGATGGATCAAAATGAATTTTGACGCGTCACAGTGGAAGGCTTCGCGCTTTAATGCGCAAAGCGAGACGGATGACGGCGGCCTGATGCTGTACAACAGCTATACCGGGGCGATCGCTTCCTTCTCGTCGGCGGAACGGAATGATGTTTTGGAGTGGCTGGCACCGGCCGCCCCTGTTCCCGAGCCGGCGCCTCCGCTGGTTGACGGGTTGATAGAGCAAGGATTCCTCGTCCGTTCGGACGTGGATGAAATGCGGCGCGCCATGTTTTTGCACCACTCCATGCATGCTCAAGACGCTATGCATTTGGTGCTGCTTGTGACGGAAGCCTGCAACTTTCGCTGCACTTATTGTTATGAATCGTTTCCGCGCGCTTCGATGCGCGAGGAGGTGATCCGCGGTCTGGAAGCTTATATGGCCGAGCGGGCCAAGACGTTGAAGCAGCTTACCGTAAGCTGGCATGGCGGCGAGCCTTTGCTGGTCCCCCACATCATCGAACGGTTGTCCAATTCCTTTATCGAAGCTTGCGGCCAAAACGGCGCCGCCTACGGCGCGGAGATGTCGACGAACGGCTATTACCTGACCAGGGACCGCCTCGAACAAATGCTGGATCTGCATGTCCGGCGCTTTATGGTCACGCTGGACGGGGAAGGGGAACACATGATTCCCGGAGAGGACTGAACGGAGGCGGAGGAACGTACCGGACGATCGTGGATAATTTGCTGTCCTTGAAGCAGGTCGACCGCCCGTTTGAAATTAATCTGCGCGTCAATTTCGACAACGGCAACCTGGGGGCCGTATCGCGGTTTATTCCCGTACTCCGGGAGTTGTTTGCCGATGATCCGCGGTTTAAAGTATATTTCCGTCCCGTCGGATGTATGGGCGGTGAAAATGATCTGAACCTCCCGGTATGTGACGAGCGGACAAAGGATCGCGCAATTTGGGAGTTGAACGAGCAGGCGATTGCCGAAGGGCTGCAGGTTAGCTCCTTCATTTCGGATATTTTGCTGCCGACCGGCGCGGTTTGTTATGCGGCCAAGCCGAATTCCCTGATCGCCGGCTCCGATGGCATGCTGTATAAATGCTCCGTCGCGTTGGGGCAGGACAACAACCGGCTGGGCCGGATTCATGAGGATGGGACGCTGGACCTGGATTACGACAAGCTGGCGCTCTGGACGACATCCGGCGAAGAAACGGATGAGAAATGCCGGGCCTGCTTCTTCCGGCCCGCGTGCCAGGGCAATCATTGCCCGCTGTACCGTATGCGGACGGGGAATCGCCCTTGCTCCTACGAGAAGCGGCAAATCAAGAAGACGCTGCGGACGATTTGGATGGCGGCCCGGCGGGATGAGGAGGTGATACTATGAAAATTATCCGTCCCGCGGCGCAGCCCGCATTGGTTAAAACCGGCCGGGTATCCAAGTCCGTACCGGGCAATCTGAGCTGATGGAATAAGATATCCGGGAAAGCCAACCCTTAAGGAAATATAAAAGGGTTGGCTTTTTTTGAGAAAATAGGTAACTATTTAGCGCCTGATTACGTCTAAGTAATGGGGAAGATTAAAAAAAAAATCATTTAGGAGGTCATGATGAAGAACGGATTCATACATAAGGCGATATTGGTGCTGTTTAGCGGGCTGCTGCTTGCCGGCTGCACCGGCGGACCCGCCAAAGAGACCAAACAGGTCTCGAACTTGAAGGTGATGTTTTGGGATGAGAGTTATTTTTATCAGGAGTACGGCGATTTGTTTGCGATGAAATATCCGAATATCGATATTGAAGTCGTCTCATCAACGGACAAGATTTACCGGGACAGCGACCAGGAAGATTTTGACTATGACAAAGCGTTTGCCAAATTTATCGAAGAAGAGCAGCCGGACGTGCTGCTGTTGAATACGAATCAGTATGAAAAGTTCGCTTCCGAAGGCAAGCTGACGGAGCTTGATCCGCTGATCGCCAAGGATAAATACGATACCGAAACGATTTTTCCGGGACTTATGGAAATTCTGAAGGAAAAAGGCGGCGGGAAGCTGTACGGTTTATCCCCGACCTTTTACGGCTCGGTTTTGTACTATAATGCCGATTTGTTTGCCAAATACGGAATTGAGGCGCCGCACGACGGAATGAGCTGGCAGGAGATTCTCGACACGGCCCGCCGCTTCCCGACGGACGGGGACGAAAAGAGCCGCGTTTACGGTTTTGGTTCGGATTACGGCATGTCGCTGGAAAATTTGGCTTCCAGCATCTCATCTACCCAAGGCTTGAATTATATCAACCCTGACACGATGAAACTCACTCTAAATACCGATTCGTGGAAGCAAGTTTATAAGATGGCCATGGATGCCTTGGACTCCAAAGCGGTTTACAATCCGGATGGCGAGGGGTTCCAGGGGGGGACCATGGAGAGTATTACCAAAGCCAGCCGTTCCTGATGGGGCGTATGGCCATGACGGTCGACGGCACCAATCTGCTGCAAAATCTGAAGGATGCCCAGGGACAGATTAAGGACTATAAGCCGTTCCAAATCGGTGCGGTTGCAGGGCCGGTAGATCCGGCCGAGCCTGATAAATCGCGGAGTATTTCCATGAGGGATATTTTGGCGATCCGGGCGAACTCGCCGAATGCCGATGCGGCGTGGGAATTTTTAAAGTTTGTAAACGGTGAAGAATTTGCGAAGATCAAGTCCAGAACCTTGAATGGCGGCTTGATGTCCCGCACGGGCGTGCAAAGGGAATACAACGGCGTAAGCCTTGATGTGTTTTATAAGCTGAAACCTAAATTGGATAACGACTCCGACAACTACGATAAAATCCCGGATAGTTTCCATGAGAAGTACTACTCCCTCTTTAGCCGGGAAATAAAGCTGGTTCAGGATAAAAAGAAATCCATCGACGAGGCGCTGCAGACCGTTCAAGACGAAGGCCAGGCGGCCCTGGATAAAGCGGTCCAAGATGAAGCGGCCGGCAAAAAGGACAAGCCTGGCGCGGAAACGGATCAGGCCGGTTAACGGCACTTAGCTTATCGCCCTATCATTTTTTTGGAGGTCATGATGAAGAACGGAATTTTAAATAAGGTTATGCTGCTGCTTTTAAGCGGGCTGCTGCTTGCCGGTTGCACCGGCGGGCCCGCCAAAGAGACCAAACAGGTATCGAGCCTGAAGGTGATGTTTTGGGACGAGAATTTCTTTTACAGGGAGTACGGCGATTTGTTTGCGATGAAACATCCGAATATCGATGTGGAAATCGTCACAACGGACCGGATTTACCGGGACAGCGACCAGGAAGATTTCGACCGTGACAAAGCGTTTGCCGACTTTATCGAACAAGAACAACCGGACGTGCTGCTGTTGGATGCGAACGAGTATGAAAAACTCGTTTCCGAAGGCAAGCTGACGGAGCTTGATCCGCTGATCGCCAAGGATAAATACGATACCGAAACGATTTTCCCGGGACTCATGGAAATTCTGAAGGAGAAAGGCGGCGGCAAGCTGTACGGTTTATCTCCGACCTTCTATGGATCGGTCATTTACTACAACGCCGATTTGTTTGCCAAATACGGAATTGAGGCGCCGCACGACGGAATGAGCTGGCAGGAAATTCTCGACACGGCCCGCCGCTTCCCGACGGACGGGGACGAAAAGACCCGCGTTTACGGTTTCGGTTCGGATTACGGCATGTCGCTGGATAATTTGGCTTCGAGTATCTCATATACGCAAGGTTTGAATTACATCAACACCGATACGATGAAGCTCACTCTCAATACCGATTCGTGGAAGCAAGTTTATAAGATGGCCATGGATGCCTTGGACTCCAAAGCGGTTTACAATCCGGATGGCGAGGGGTTCCAGGGAGGGACCATGGAGGAGTATTACCAAAGCCAGCCATTTATGATGGGGCGGATGGCCATGACGGTCGACAGCACCTATATGCTGCAAAACCTGAAGGACGCCCAGGATCGGATTAAGGACTACAAGCCGTTCCAAATCGGTGCGGTTGCAGGGCCGGTAGATCCGGCGGAGCCCGACAAATCGCGGAACATCTCGGTGAGCGACATTTTTTCCATTCGGCCAACTCGGCAAATGCCGATGCGGCTTGGGAATTTATTAAATTCGTGAACGGCGATGAATTTGCCAAGGTCAAGTCCAGAACTTTAAACGGCGGCATGTTGTCCCGAATGGGAGTGCAAAAGGATTTCCATGGCGTAAACCTCGACGTTTTCTACAAGCTGAAGCCTAAAGTGGACAACGACTCCGACAACTATGATAAAATCCCGGAAAGCTTCCATGATCAATACCGTACTATTTTTGACCGGGAAATGAAGCTGATGGCGGAGAAAAAGAAATCCATCGGCGAGGCGCTGCAGGTGATTTCAGGACGAAGGCCAGGCGGCGCTGGATAAGGCCGTAAAGGAGGAAGCGGCCGGGAAGAAGAATAAGCCTGCCGCGGAAGCGGATCAGGCGGGCTAACGTGCCTTGGTTGCCCCCGAAAAGGGGCTTTGTGCGAATTGCTTTATAAAATTTTTGGAGGCTAAGATGAAGAACGGAATATTATATAAGGTTATGCTGGTTATGATATGCGGACTGCTGTTCGCCGGGTGTGCCGGCGGCCTGCCAAGCAGGAGGCGCAGACTTCTACGCTGAAGGTCATGGTCTGGGACGAAAGTTATTTTTTCAGCCAATATGGCGACATGTTTGCGATGAAGAATCCGAATATCGAAATTGAAGTAGCTAACACGCAAAGCATTTATAACGACGAGGAAAAGGACTACGACAAGGCGTTTGCCAAATTCGTGGAAAAGGAACAGCCGGATATCATACTGCTGAACTCCAACAAAAATTACGAAAAATTCGCATCCGAAGGCAAATTAATGGATTTGGATACGCTCATCGCCAAGGATAAATACGATATCTCGACGATTTATCCGGCGCTGATCGACCTGCTAAAGGAAAAAGGCGGCGGGAAGCTGTACGGGCTGGCTTCATCTTTTAATGTGAATGCAATTTATTATAATGCCGATCTGTTTGCTAAATATGGAGTTGAGGCCGCCGCATGACGGGATGACCTGGCAGGAATTATCGATACCGCCCGCCGTTTCCCCACGGATGGGGATAAGGACAGCCGGATTTACGGATACGGTCCTCGTTACGGGAAAGCTTTTGATGAATTGGCCTCTTCGATCGCCATGACACAAGGGTTGCAGGTGCTGAATCCGGATACGAAGAAAATGACGATCAATTCGGATTCCTGGAAAAGGTTTTCCAACTGGCTCTGGATGGCGTAAAATCCAAGGCGATTTATGATCCGGGCGAAGACGGATTCCAGAGCGGGACGATGGAAGAATATTATAAGAGCCCAGCCTTTCTTAATGGACGTATGGCAATGACGATCGACGGCACCAATCTGCTGCAAAATCTGAAGGATGCCAAAAACAGCGTAAGGGATTATAAGCCGTTCCAAATCGGCATCGTGGCCGGTCCGGTGGACCCGGCGCTGCCTGACTCCACGCGGGAAGTCAGCTATAATGAAATTTCGCGATCCGGTCCGATTCTCCAAACGCCGATGCGGCCTGGGAGTTTTTGAAATTCATCAACAGCGAAGAATATGCCAAAGTGAAATCAAGAACGTTGAATAACGGTCTCATGTCCCGGATGGGCGTGATGAAAGATTACGAGGGACAAAGCCTTGACGCTTTTTATAAGTTAAAACCTGCAGATAGCAGCGACGGATATATGGGGATCAGCGACGCTCCTAACAGCTTTTACGGACAATTCCAACAAATCAAGGATCGGGAACTGGATCTTGTCCAGAAGGGAAGCAAGTCGCTTGACGAGGCGCTGGAAAAGATCCAGGCGGATGGACAAGTAGCCTTGGATAAAGCGTACCAAGAGGAAGAGGCACAGAAGAAGAAGGACGGAAAAGACGATATCAGCTCATAAGATAAAGCGGACGTGGACACCGGCAGCGATTACGGTATGGTTATCAAGGGCAATTAGCTGCCACCTTTAGGCCGCGGAATTATTGAAGGCTAACCTTTGCAGCTTTGGCTCGGGGTTGGTCTTCATTTGTGTACCTGTAAGTTTTGTTATGCATGAAAATCATTGAAAGAAGGGAATGGGATGAAGCTTTTCGGCAAAGCGTTTTTCATCGTGTTGAGGAAGAGACTGCAAAGCAAAAGTAGCCGCTAGACCCATGGATCGGATTTTTTGTTCCGGCGGTTGCCGGAGCGCGTCGCTTTTGACGATTTACGGGACCGGAACACCAGGCGTTTACGTACGGTCTTCATCCCGTAGCCAGGTCCAGGTTCCCTCCGCGCCATGCTGAGCAAATTAACCGTTTAGGACGGTTCTCGTAAATTCAAAATGGAAAAACATACATATTGCAAAAGCTCCCCGATCGTGATAAATTATTACTTGTCGCTTCGAACGGCAGCTTGTCGAAAGGCTTGCTACAATGTCGAAAAATGAGGTTGACAAAGTAAAGTGAATTGGCTATAATAAACAACTGTTCGACAAAAAATGATGGTTATCGAAAATGCCGGACAGCAAGTTCTTTGAAAACTGAACAAATGGAACGCGTCAATAACTTTGAACGATTTTTTAAATCGTCAGTAACTGATTGAGCTAATCGCTCTTTCGAATAAACTTGGGTGATTCGTTCATCAACCTTTATTGGAGAGTTTGATCCTGGCTCAGGACGAACGCTGGCGGCGTGCCTAATACATGCAAGTCGAGCGGACCTGATGGAGTGCTTGCACTCCTGATGGTTAGCGGCGGACGGGTGAGTAACACGTAGGCAACCTGCCCGTAAGACCGGGATAACTACCGGAAACGGTAGCTAATACCGGATAATCAAGTCTTCCGCATGGGAGACTTGGGAAAGGCGGAGCAATCTGTCACTTACGGATGGGCCTGCGGCGCATTAGCTAGTTGGTGGGGTAACGGCTCACCAAGGCGACGATGCGTAGCCGACCTGAGAGGGTGAACGGCCACACTGGGACTGAGACACGGCCCAGACTCCTACGGGAGGCAGCAGTAGGGAATCTTCCGCAATGGACGAAAGTCTGACGGAGCAACGCCGCGTGAGTGATGAAGGTTTTCGGATCGTAAAGCTCTGTTGCCAGGGAAGAACGTCTTCTGGAGTAACTGCCAGGAGAGTGACGGTACCTGAGAAGAAAGCCCCGGCTAACTACGTGCCA